>NZ_CP013199.1 GCF_001886855.1 Spiroplasma citri | reverse complement strand
TAATCAAGTTGGCATAATACATCTCCTCTCTAAAAATATTGCGACACGCTTCGCGTGTTCGCTACGCTCAAAATAAACTATATTGAATAAATTACCGCTAATAAATTACGCGGATAATTTATTCATTTTCTTTTACATTATTAATTACTATCTTATTTACAGTATTAATAACAATATCTTTTCCATACTTAGTTACTAAGGACCGCAAAATAAATAATGTTTCTTTTCAATAAAAAATCAACTCCTTTCAAAGTTGATTTGTTGCACTTCGATTACACGATGCCAAAATTAATGGGCAATTTGATATAACACATGTTTTTGCATAATTTTATAAGAAAAAAATGCAATTATTATTTTTACAACACTTGCATTTTTTTATTAATAACATTAACAATTTTTTCAACATTAAAACTAAAATATTCTAAAAACATCTTGAAATGGCCCTGATTGACCGAAGGTATTAATTCCAAAGTTTAACCCACTATTTGAAGTATATAACGTTCTCAGCCAAAGGTTGTCCCTAATTCAATTGAAGCAATTAAAGCCAACGGTTCTAACAATCTTTGTTTATATTTAGCATCTTGTTGCTCAAATAATTCTCAACAAGGCATTGATACTACTTTTACTTTAATTTTTTTATCATGCTCTAATTTTTTTGCAACAGCAATTGCCATACTTACTTCACTACCTGTTGCTAACAAACACACATGATTATTATCTTCTTGTCCATAAACTTGATAAGCTCCTTTTTTAACCAGCTCAACATTTGAATGTTCTAATTTTGGTAAATCTTGACGTGTAATTAAAATAACACTTGGAGTATGTTTTGATTGTAAAGCCATATGATAAGCTCCTAATGTTTCATTAAAATCAGCTGGGCGAAAAACATTTAAGTTTGGTTGACTACGTAACATGGCTAATTGTTCAATTGGCTGATGTGTTGGACCATCTTCACCAACAGCAATTGAATCATGCGATAAAATATAAATAGCTGGAATTTCCATTAATGAACTCAACCGAATAGCTGGCTTCATATAATCAGCAAAAACAAAGAAACCACTTGCAAAAGGAATTAATCCTCGGTGTAAACAAATTCCATTATTAATGGCAGCCATTGCAAATTCTCGTACCCCATATGCTAAATTACGACCTAACCGATTTTCAGCACTATAAACACCATCAGCTCCTTTTGCTTTTGTACTACCACTTAAATCAGCACTACCACCAATTAAACCTGGAATAATATTAGAAAGACGATCAAGTATTGCACCACTACTAATCCGTGTTGCTTGTGGTTTAATTGGTTTTAAATCACGAAAATCTTGTGGATTAAAATTAAAATTCCCATAAACTGCATCATCAAGTTCTTTTGCTAAAGCAGGATTTTCTTTGCAAAGACCTTGATACATTTTTAACCATTGTTGATATTTTTTAATTCCCCGTTGTTTAACATTGACTTCAAATCCTTATAAACTTCACTAGGAACTTCAAATGGTTTATAATTTCATTCTAACATTTTACGAACTGTCTCAATATCACTTCCCAACGGAGCACCATGTACTGCTGGTGTTCCTTGTTTAGTTGTCCCATCACCAATTATTGTTTTTACTTCAATTAAGGTTGGTTTATTACTTTTTTTTGCTTTTATAATAGCTTGATCAATTGCCTCAATATCATTCCCATCTTTGACAAAAAGATAATTTCAATTTGCTGCTTTAAAGCGATCAGCAATGTTTTCACTTTGTGCAACATTAACCATATTATCCAATTGCACATCATTTGAATCAAACAATACAATTAATTTATTTAGTTTTCAATGTCCTGCTAAAGAAATTGCTTCTTGTGTAACTCCTTCTTGTAAATCACCATCACCACATAAAACATAAGTATAATGATCATAAAGCGGATATTTTTTGGTATTGTATCTTGCTGCTAAATGAGTTTCTGCCAACGCTAAACCAACTGCTGCTGCAAGTCCTTGTCCAAGAGGGCCTGTCGCAACATCAACTCCTGGAGTTAAATGTGATTCGGGGTGACCAGGCGTAATTGAATCAACTTGACGAAAATTTCGTAAATCATCAATATTCAGATCAAATCCTGATAAATGCAATAACGAATATAATAAAGCACTACCATGTCCTGCTGCTAAAACAAATCGATCACGATTTATTCATTTGTCCACTTGGGGGTTAACAACTAAGTGTCTTGTAAATAAAGTATATGCCATTGGCGCAGCACCAAGAACAATTCCCGGATGGCCTGAATTTGCTTTATTAATTGCTTCAATTCCCAACATTTTGATTGTATCAATTGATTTTTTTCATTCTATTTGCCTCCTTTTTATACACTAATTAATACTCATAATATCATTGTACAACGAATTAAAAGAAAGAACTTAAATAATTTGAAAATATTCCATTAATTCTTACTTTTTTTGGATTATTCATTTATAATTAGAAAAAGTCTGAATGAAAATAAATAGAAAAAGAGTGGTCCCTTTAATGGTTAAATATTTATTTAAAAGTCGTGATAACGTCCTCTAACTTTTTAAAACAAGGAAATTAAAAAATAAAAGATTTTTATTAAACCCCGCACTAAAAAGTAATAATATGATAAATAACATAAAGTAAAGGATGTGATAACAAAAATGACAAATAAATTACGAAATTGAAAAGTGATAATGATTATTCAAGGAATTTTGATGGGAGCACTATTTTCATTTATTCCATTTGCAATTTTTGTTAAATTTGGTTTAACAAAAATTTGATTCTTCTTATTAATTCCAATTGCAATGTTCTTTTTTACCCCACTATGGGTTAAAGTTAAAAAGAAAAAGAGTAATACCTTTATTCTTCAAATTAATAGTTTTTTTCTTTTTATTTTTCTTTCGTTATTAATGACTGTTAATTTTTTTGATAATAATTTAATTATTTATTTTTATCCCCTATTACTTTTTTGTACTGGAATGTTTGTTGCGGGTATGGTTCCTTTCTCAATGGAAATTATCCGTAGTTATGCTCGTGAACATCAATTAAAAACAAACCCTAGTATTTATTTTATTGTAGGAAGTGTTGTTACAATTATAATTCCTTTTTTACTACAATACTTTTTAACAGAATTAACAACTAAAATTTCCTTACAAGGATACTTTAGTTTATTAGCATTAATTAACTTTAGTTTAATTTTTTTTAACCATGATATTCAAACTGAAGAAATTACTTTTAAAATTAATCCTAGTAGTTGAAAAATACTTCAAAAAAACAAACAATTTTGAAGTTATTTATATTCATCAAGTTTTTTATATAGTATTAATGAAGTATTTGGATACATTCTTCCTATTTTAATTTTTACTAATACAGCAATTATGATTATAGTCATAAGTAGTTTATATGTTATTCGAAAAATAAGTTATTTATTTGGATATTTACTGAAAATAAACAGTAATAATATTAAACACCAAATTATTTGGAATACAATTATTACTATAATTGCTATCGGATTATTATTAGGATTAACAATTGTCTTTTTTCCCTTCCAAACTCAATTATCGCATATTTTATATTTAACCATTGGCTTGGGTGGCAGTCAAATCTTAATTGGATGTTTTCTTGGGCATTTAAGCCGGATTCAAAAAAATAATATAATTAGTTTAGTTGGTACTGACCATTTAACCTTAGGTCTAATGATTGAACATGTCTTCGGCCATGCTATCTTTAGTTTATTACTAAGTGTAATTATTATTCCAATAATAATTAATTTTTATACAAATATATTAACTTATATAATTATTTATAGTATTATCATTGGAATGTTATTATTAAGTTTTAGTTTTATCAAACTACCAGTAAAAAAAATAAAAACTTAGTCATTTTAAAGATTACAAGAAAATAATAAAAATAATAAAAATATTTATTTATAATTATAAAAAATATCATAAAATAAATAAAAAATATAAAATTAAACACACTAAAAAATAATTTATTAAATTTTAATTAATAAATACATATTTTATTATTTTAATGACATATTTTATGAGTTAATTTACATATTATTAATTAATTAAAATATAATAAACTTATTTAGTTTAAACACAAAACTTAATAATTTAAAATTATTTAATTAAACTTAAACTATTCAAAAAATTAAATGGTGTCTGAAAATTTAAAGACTTATGTACTCTTTCAAAATTATAAAAATAATAATAATCATTTAATTTATTCTGTAAACTAACTGCATTTAATATTTTTTCTTCAAATACAAATAATTTAGTATAATTTTGATGAAATCTTTCAATCTTACCGTTTGACTGTGGAGAACGAACCGGTTTTGTCTGATGAAAAATATTTTTATCTGTTAAAAATTGAGTAAAATTAGTTTCTTTAACAGTATTTTTTTGATTATTCCGATAATTATTAATAAATTCAGAACCGTTATCAGTTCTAATTCGTGTTATTTTAACACCAAATATATTTTTAAAATCACTAATTGCTTTTTTAACAGCAGCAATAGCATTATCAATATTTAATTTATCATAAACATATCCTAATGCTAATCTTGTTTTTTCATCAATAAAATCATAAACATAATACTTTTTATCAACTGGAAATTTACTTGGTACAAAATATTTAGCGTCCATCTGTAATAAACCTATTTCTTTAACTTCATATCTTGGATGTTGTTTTTTAATTTCTTTAATTTTATTTTTTATTTTTAATCATCTTTCATCTTTTTTAAGTCAACGAAAAAATGTTTTTAAATTTTTTGGTGCTTTATTTTTTAATTTTTCTCCATGAATTCCTTTTTTTAAATTATAAAACAAAGATAAAAAACCACCAGCATGTTTATTACAATATTCAAAATATAAATCACAAAATGCAATTAAAATTTTATTCGCTCAATAATAATAAAAAGTTGAAAATTTATTTTTAAAATATTTTTTAATTAAATCTTTCAACAAAAAATTACCACTATTAACATAATAATCATTACACAAATTAATATATGAAAATATTTTTTTTATTCTTTTATAATATTTATTTTTATTGTATTGGTTTATTTATTTTAGAAAATTGTGATAAATATTCTCTTCTTTTTTTCTAAATTGTTGTGCTTGATTTTGTTTTCACTTATAAGTACCAATTTGATTAACAGTTCTTCGTTTATCACGACCAATATTACGATAAAAACCTTGTTCAAGTCTTCTAATATATTTTCTTAAATCATTAATATCTTTTGCATTTATAAAGTTTTTTAATATTTTGTCATAATAAATACCTTTATTTTTTAAACCTTCTTCAACATATTTACGAATCATACTTGGTAACATACTCTTAATCAAATTCTTCAAAATAAAGTTCCTGCATTAGCATTTTTTATTGCTAATCAAACATCAGCCGGCATTGAAGGATAAGTATAAGGTCCATATACTATTATGTTTAACCATTGGAATTAATTCAAAATGTAAAGCATAAAAATCACTATCAAATGTATCATCATATAAGTCTAATACTTTATCTTCTCTTGCCTCGGGTTTATCTTCTCATTGAATTAATTCATATTGATTTTTACTTACAGGACATTTTTCTCATAATCATTTTAATTGATTAGTATTTATTAACATTGTAAATGCCTCAATACGATGTTTTATTTTAAACTTCTGCTTTTGTGCTGGTTTAAAATGCATGTATTGACCAAAAGTATAATTATATTTTTCTCTATTTAAACTTTCTAATGTTGCATAAGCACTATCATCAACATTAATTGATATACCTTGTTGTATTAAATTAAAGTATTGATTTAATTGATTGTTGTAAAACTCTAAAATATCTTTTACTTGTTCTAATGGTCCTTTAAATTGTTGAGTAGCATTTGAGTGTGTATATTCAGCAACTTTATATGCTTTTTTATCAAATGAATTATATAATCAAAAACTTGCTGCTGTTGTATGTCCTTTAGGGCTAGTTGAGTTTGCTAAGTCAACACCACCTAATAATTTCGTTGGTTGAATAATATCTGTTGCTTGCATAATATCAAGATATCTTGCAAAGATTGACCCACTAGTATTACCTGGTAATCCTCAACTTCATACTCTTGCTCTTTCAGGGTCTAATTGTTCTAATCTTAATATTTTATTTTCTTCTTCTTTTGGTAAGAAACTATTTAATCTTCAATTTGTATAATGAATAATAATTTTCATATCTCATTTTTCAATATAAGCAGTTTGTTCTCATTTACTACGCATTATTTCTTCATTAAAAGGTAATAATTGATTACAATAACCAACAATATATCTTTTTAAACTCTCAGGATTACATGTATTAATTGTTATTTTATTTTGACTACCTCTTAAAGCAAAATCAATTTCATTAATATCATTTTGGTTATATTGGTCGCATTCTTCTCTTCAATCAATAACTAATTTATATTTATTTAAATCAGCAAAGGCTTTTAATTTTTCTCTTTTTGTAGCAGAATGTAACCCACGACATACTATTTTTGTCCCATTGGGAATAGTAAACGAATGTGTGCTTAAATTAACACTAAATGGAATATTATGCTTTTCTAATGTATTTCATATGTTTTGAAAGATACTATCTCTAATATCTTTATTCATTTTCATACTAGCAAAAATAAAAATAGGTTCTTTTATTAACATTGATATTTTAATTAATTCAGCAAACATTTCTAAATTAGATAATGTTTTACCACTATGTCGTGAACCAATTTGATTAATTTCATTAACTAACTCAAACTTTTTAGCAAAAGGATATTTATTACCAACATTACTATTTTGTAATAACCAATAAGGAATTTCTAACAAATAAGTAAAATGATTAAGCATTCTTATCATCCTTATTATTATCATTTTTAATATCTCTAATATCTGTTTGTAAATTAACAATCATTGGTTGTTGATTATTTAAGTTTAATTCTTTTTCAAGTTCTTTTTCTTGTAATGAATATTTATAATTAAATGCACGCTGTCAATATAATTTAGCACCATCAGGTGATTTCATCATAAAATTAATTATTTCACTTTCAATTCTATCAACTTGTTTTTCAAGCAAAGGAACTATCTTTTCGCTCGCATAAGTATCATATCTTCATTTGCGAGAAAGATTGAATTCATTGGTTAAATCATTCAAAGTATATGGTTTATGCGGTGATTTATTTTGCCAAAATTCATCTATTTTACGATAAAATGTTCGCAAACTTGCTGTTTTTGGATTAAATTCCTTCATATTTTACTCCTTTTTGCATATTAAAATTGCAATTATTTAAACAATATGGTTAAATAATAGAGTAATAACAAACCTATCAAGAACTAAAAACGTATCACAATGTATTAAAGAACTTAATATTATTTTTATTATTTTTATTTTACAATTAAAAAAAGACTTTTTCAAGTCTTTTTTTTGTAAAACAAGTATAGAGACAGATATTCGCAACTTGTTATAAATTAATTGTATAACTTTAAAAATAATTGTCAATAGTTTTTTAAAAATAGTGTATAAATAATTTTAAAAAGATTGGAGACAGAATATATGAAAGATTATACACATCTAAAATATGATGAACGAAATTTATTTAAGGATTTATTTTTATCTGATAGTTGTAAAAAGAAAAATGGTACACTTAATTTATCTGAAATTGCAAGACAAACAAATCGCAGTGTGAATACTGTTAAAAGAGAAATTAAAAGATTTAAAAATATAGAAGATTATACAGCAATAGAAGCACAAAAAGATTATTATAAAAAGCGTAAAAAATGTATTAAAAAACTACCTACATTTACAAAAGAACAATTAAATTTTATTCATCTGAGATTTAATGTTTATCATGATTCACCAGCAGAAATTATTCAACGATTTTTAATAAAGTTTGGTATCAAATTTCCCGCTTGTGTTAAAACATTTTATAAATGAATTTTTTTAGGTCTTTTGGGTTTGTTAAAGAAAAATTTATTAAATGGTGGTAGAAAAAATAGAACAAAGAAAAGACCTGATAATCGTGGCAAATTAGATGAAAGATTTAAATCAATATGAGATATTGAAAATAAAGAATCTAATGTTGGATGACTTGAAGCGGATACAGTTATTGGAAAAGACCATAAATCTGCTGTTTTAGTTTTAGTAGAACAATCAAGTAAAAAATACTTTGCTATGAAATTAGAAAATCATACTGCTAATGAAGTTTTAGAAAAACTTGAAGAATTAGTTAGAATTAATGGTTTAGTTGGAAAAATTAAAGGAATAATAACAGATCGCGGAAAAGAATTTAGTAAATTTGAAGAGATGGAAAAGATTACTGGTTCTAATGTTTATTATTGTGACCCTGGTTCACCAAAACAAAAACCCTTAATTGAAAGAATTAACCGTGAATTTAGAAAACGCTTTCCTAAGGACACTGATTTTAATAATGTTAATCAGAAAAGAATAGATTGAGTAGTTAATGTTATAAATGATAAACTCCGACCATGTTTAAATTGAATAAGTGCAAAAGAAATGTTTTTACAAAATATTAAGTAAATTTATTAATTAAAATTTAATAAATTGTTTAATGTTAAAATTAATTAGATTATTAACTGCTGCTTTACAAGATACTAAAATTGGTGAATTATTAAAAGATGGTTTAAAAAAATATGGCATTATTAAAAAAGAAACTTCTCAATTTAAAAAATTATATAATTGAACAGATCCAAGGAACATTTTACAATATTTAAAAAAGGCAACAAAACAAGAAATTAATTCTTTATTAGATAAAATAGAAAAAAGAAGTTTAGAACAAGGGAAAAATTTATTTAATGAGCAATATCAAGATTCAAAAGAATGAGTTAATATTCAATCTAGTTGAATTAAATATGGTAAGTTTGAAATGACAAATAAAATTATTAATACGGGTAATGCTACATTTTTATTTCAACCAAAGGTAATAGTTCAGCAGATTATAAATTATGACAACAAAGGGAGTGAATGACTTAATGAAAAAAGATGTTTATGTAATACATGATGAGCGTGTAATAAATGCAAAAAGACCTTATATGGCAGTTTGTGGGCAAGTTAAAAAAAGACTTTGTAAAGAATTAAAAAAAGATAACATCGCAATATGTAAATTAAGTTTATATAACGAATATATTAAAAAATATCAAAAAGTTAAAGTATGTGTAAAAGTTTTGTCAAATGAACCTAGTTTATTAACTGTAAATATAATTAATTATGCACTTATTTTAAAATTAAAGGAGCAAAATAACAATGAATAATAATACCTATCCAACTTTACCAAACTTAAATGATATTAATAGTGTTTTAAAATATTATAATTATGATTGAACAATTAATTTAGCAAATATTATTGCTCGCCATCAAATGCGATTAGTAAATGGTAAAAATATATTATTTAATTCTCATAGAGAAGATATCTTAAATAAATTAAATTGATGATATGAAACTTATAAAATTAAAGAAAAATTAGATAAAAATGAATTAACAGCAAGTTTAATGGGTAAAACTATTTTTGGTTTGTTAGAAACATCAGATGGCAATATTGATTTATGAATTAACCCATTTAACTTTACATCACGAGTAAGTAAAATAAATGAAATTGAACAAGGTGCTGATATTTGATTAAATTATCATCAAAGTGATAGTGGTTTTATTTTAAATTTAATTTGTACCAAAGATAAAATAGTTATTAAAGGTTGACCTAAAAATAATGAAGTAGTTGTTGGACAAAGTAAAACACAAATTAAAGATGATGTTAAACCTGTTTTAGTACAAGAATTTAAAAATAAATTAGGTATAGTACCTTTTTGAGAAATGATAAATGAACCTAATCCATTATTCTTATCAACATCAACAACTTTAAATCCATGACCTACAATGGCAAATTGTTATAAATTACAATTTGATTTAGAAGATAGTTTTAATATTAAATCAAAAGAAAGATGAGCAAATCGTACGCATTGATATGGAATATTAGATGATGATTTAATGACTGCTTATAACAAAGGTAATAAAAAAGTATTACAAGATGCTTTTGATGATATTTTTATTCAATCAGGTCAATCAGCAGTTGATGGTCAATTATCTCAATCTTTACAAGTAGTACAAGGTACACCAATCTTAGAAACATATACACAAGATCAAAAATCAATTATTGAACAAGTATATGTAGCATGTCATTTTTCTAGTCCTTTTGGTGATAAATCAGATAGTGAACAAAATAAAACACAATCATTATTAACTAAAACAAAAGATTTAGAAAAACAAGCATATTTACAATCATATCGTATGCAATATTATACTAAAATGTTTGATACTGTTTTAAAATATTATGGTTTATGAGATGGTAGTGGTGAAAGACCATATAGTTTTAAATTTATTAGTGCTAGTTTAGTAGATCAAATGCGACAAAATGAATTAATTACTGCTAGATTAGAAAATAAAACAATGGAACCAGAAAGAGCAATAACTGAATATGATGATGTTGATGGATTAGAGGCAGCAAAGTATTTTGAAAAAGTAGAAGCATGACAAGATAAAATGCAATCTAAAGAAATAGAACATAATAATAAATTAATGGAATATGATGAAACTGGTAATAATCAAAATGCTATCCAAGGTAGAACAGAAATAAAGGAGGATTAATAAATGAGTAGAATTAGCCCAGGTGCTATGAATGAATTAAGAGCACAAGCCCACGATACTTTAATGGATATAAGAGAAGACATCAGAAATAATCGCCATTGAATGGTATTTCCTTTTAATGTTTATAGTTCATATATTCCTGATACAGAAACGGGATGAAAACCTAATAATGCTAAACCAAGTGATTATGGTAGTTATACCCGCATATTTGATAATATGGAAAGTACAATTGCTCAATGACAAGGTAGTTTAAAAATAGTACAAAAATATAAAGGTGAAGAAATTAATATCTTAACTATTGATGATTTTAAAAATCAACCTATTAATTCAACGATATGAGCCAATAATGAAACACCTTTTGCAATAAAATTAAAAGATGAAAATGAAAATAACTATTGAAAATTAATTGATGGTGAAAATATTTATGATATTAATAAAATGTTAGAATACTTAAAACAATATAAATTAAGTTATTTTATAAATAATGATAATAAAGCAGATAATTTTTATACAAAAGAAGTTAAAGTTGGTAAATATTGAGATGCTTATATGATTGATGATAGAAGTTCAATTCAATTTGGTGAAGCCAAATTTGAACAAGTATTTACTCAACAATCAACTGAAAGACAATATACTTTATTAATTTTAGATGAAGATGCAGAAAGGCATCGTGTAATCGAAGTGCAACAAATCAATTCTGAAAGGAGTTGATTTTTTATTGAAAAGAAACATTATTTTATTTTGCGGTCCTTAGTAACTAAGTATGGAAAAGATATTGTTATTAATACTGTAAATAAGATAGTAATTAATAATGTAAAAGAAAATGAATAAATTATCCGCGTAATTTATTAGCGGTAATTTATTCAATATAGTTTATTTTGAGCGTAGCGAACACGCGAAGCGTGTCGCAATATTTTTAGAGAGGAGATGTATTATGCCAACTTGATTAACGACAATATTTAGTGTTGTTATTGTATTAGCAATTTTTCTTTATTTTGGTTTATTAATTTACCAAAAAATTAAACAAATTCGAGGAAAGAAAAAAAGATAAAAAAGAAATTGAAAGAAAGGAGAGTAATAAATAATGTTAGGTATGTATTTAACAACAGCGTTTAATTTTTTAACAGCACCTACACCTAAAACTATGTCTGAGGGTATGACTGGTATTTGAACGGGTTTGACTAGTGCATTATGAAAAGTTAAAGAATGTATAACAAATATTTTACCTGAGATAATGATTTTCTTAGGTGAAGCGTGAATTATATTAATTCCATTTGCTATATTTTGTATTATTAAAATTTTAAACTTTTTCCGTGTTATGGTTAAAGGATTTTAATATTTATTATAATCGATTATATATCTTAGTTAAGGCACACTAGGAATTTTTAGTGAAATAATTTTTTGAATTGGTGATACCATTCATGATAATCAAAAAATAGATGCTATCACATTTGTAAAAAATGAATTTATTAAATAGAAAAATGAACTTATTATATTTACTATTAAAGTTCTTAATAGTTATTTTCAGTGTGCCAATTTTTATTATTTTTATATTTAACATTGTTTATTAACATTGTTTATTAAACATTAAATAAACAATATATTAGCATTATGTATAACATTGTTAATAATCAGTGTTTATTACAATTAAAAAACATTATATAAACATTATTTATAACATTGTTTATTAAACAAATATTTAGTTAGGAGATTATCTTATGGATATAAAATTTAAAACAACTAAGGAATGTAAAAAATTAAAGAGAGATTTTATTATTAGGAATTTTGTTTTTGGTTTTGTTTATTTTCAATTTTTCATTGTTCTTATTGAAATTATTGTAGGTCTTGTTTTGTTTTCAAATAGAGAAATAATTGTTGGTATTTTACTTTTTTCTTTATTTTTATTTTTAATATTTATTCTTTTATTTTTTATAATTCAATGTCATATATGCGAAATTAAAGAATATAAAGTTATGTTGTTAAAGAAAAAAATGTTACCGTTAGAAAATAAAATTGGAGGATTAGGAAAAGGCACAATGTTAAGACCAGTAAGACGAGGAGATGATAAAATTGAGTAATTTTGTTAAGAAAAATCAGAATGTAGAAAATTATTTTATTAGTAAGGAATTTATCCCTTTTACAACAGAAAAAGCAAGTTTTATTAATTTACCTAATCATAATCGTCATATTGGTTTTTGATTGAGTAATAAGTTTATTTATCCGAGTGAAAAAACATTTGGAACAAGTAGCAATCGGTTTGATTTATGATAATTCTTACCCTATTGTAAAATATGATGAAAATTTAAAGCGAAATATTTGAAAATATTTAACTGGAACAGAATTAATCAATTTATATAATCAATATAAACAAAATTATTTTACTAAAATGAAAAAAGCTTTATTTTCAAGTGAACCTAAAAAAGTAAAAACAAATAATAACAATAATAATTTAACAAATTGAAGTGTTGAAAAAGAACAAGAATTAATTAATGATTTGAAAGACTTAAATTAAATGAGTTTATATGATTATTGAGTTCAATTTGTTAGTTATATTATTGGTGCAAATGCCCCTGAGTTTTTATATGTTATATCTTTTGTGTTATTTGTTGTTTATTTTTTGGAATGTTTTTTAAACTTATTCAAAAAATATGGAGTTTTTAAAAATGCAAAATGATTTAATTAAATTAAAAGAGTTTTTTATTCATATATTTTTGTTTATCGATAAAACGAATGTTGAAAGTATTACAATGTGGAATTTAACGCAAAATGAATATTTAACTTTGATGGTTGGTGTTTGAGTTGTGATTTTGTTTTTAACTTGGTTTTTCTTGTGAATGGTTTTTAAAATAGTTAGTTATTTTAAATAATTAAATTTTGTTATTATTATGGTTTTCTCTGCCCACAAAATTTTAAAATTTTTTTTGAATATAATATATATTTTCATTACGAATGCAGTATTTATTAATATAAATAATGTTGTAAAAAATATTTCTTTTTGATTTGTGTGGAGAGAAAACCATAATAATACTAGTTTAATTATAAATAACTATTGGAGGTAAAATGAAAAAATTTATATTTTTCTTTAAAAACTATTGTTATATTAGTGGTTCAATGCTTTTGTTTAGTTTAATTGATTTATTACTTTGGATAATTTCTTTGTATTGTGTTGGTTTAGTATTTTGAATATTATTTGCTTTGCAGTGTGTTTATTTTGTGTGATGATTGTGAAAAATATTTTTTATCAGTTAAATTCTTTTGGGTTAGTAAATTTTGTTTGAGATAATCCGTTATCGGTAATTATTGGTAAGTTAGGAACTGGTAAAACATTACTTTTAACTTATTTGTCGCAAACTATGAAATTATTGACAGATGAAATTTATAGTAATTATCCGTTAAAAGATGATAAGGTTAAAGTTTTAACATTTAAAAATTTAGATTTTACTGATAGAACAAAACCCGTTCCCCTAGATGATAGTGTTATTTTATTTGATGAAATTATTTATATATTGACGGAACTAGTCCTCACGATGAAAAAAAAGTTCATAGTGGTAAAATACCGTGAATTGTTTTAGCGAGACATTTTGGACATCGTGCGTTGTTTACTGCTCAGCGTGAGGGTATGATTTGAAATAATATTCGCCAGTTAGCAAGTGGAATTATTATTCCAATTTCATTGAAAAAACCAGTTATTAAGAAAGGGTTTAATTTTTTTAATCGTTTCTTTTATTATGCGAATTGGTATTTTTCAAGATATAACGGATTATGAAATTTGAAAAACAAAATCAGTAGAACGAACAGCAGAAGGTAAAAGAGTAAAACATAAGTCGGATATTGGGTTAGGAATTCGGTTTTTTAAAATAATAATTCCCCTTGAATTCGCTAATAAGTATGATAGTCAATGGTTAAAGTTTGTGCGTGATTTAAAGAATGATGAAATTGTTAATAAAAAAAGAATATTATTGGTCAGAAATCACAAAATTAAGCGTTAAAGAACGATTGGAGTTATTTGATATTGATATTTTGAAAAAGAATTTAAAACCTAAAAAAGAGAAAGGAAATAGTAAAGATGATTAATTTATTAGTTGAAAATAATAATAGTAATTGAGACAAGATTTTTAGTTTTGTTTTTGATATATTTTTGTTTATTTTTGATGTAATTTGAAATACAAAATTACCGATGACAAATACGTCAATTGCTTATTTTTTTTTTTTTATGGTTATTAAGTTATCGATTTATGCAATTCACGGCACATCAACACAATATAATAATTTAGGTTCGACAGTTAATAATGGTGTTTCGCAAGTATATTCGTCAACTGTACGAAAAGGTATTAATGTTGG
>NZ_CP013198.1 GCF_001886855.1 Spiroplasma citri | reverse complement strand
ATAATTGACTTAAAATCAGTTAATTTACCACGATTATCAGATTTTCCTTTTCTTTTATTTTTTACCATGGTGTCGTAAATTCTGTTTTAAAAAACCATAAAAACCTAAACGAATTCATTTATACAATGTTTTAACACAAACGGGAAATTTAACTTTAAATTTTAAAAATAACAATAAATAAGTTCTGATGGTGAATCATGATAAACATTAAATCTCAGATGAATAAAATTTAATTGTTCTTCTGTAAACTTAAATCTTTTTATTATTCTTTTTTCTTTTCTCATAATACATTTTATCTTACTTATAAGCACTATATTCATCAATAGTTTTAAATCTCTTAATTTCTCGTAAAATAGTACTACGATGTCTATTCAAAAATTTAGCGATTGCAGAAATATTCTGTTTACCATTCTTTTTTAAAAACATTCTTGATAATAATAATTGTTCTAATTTAACTTTATCTATAAAACTCAAATGACTATACATAACACTTATATACCTTTCATTAACTTATAAAATTAATATTTAATACAAAATAATTGATATATAATTGATATATGAAATAATATTAATATATATAAAACAATAAAAGGAGACAATCTAAATGAAAAAATGACTTAGCATAAATCGGATTAACCGCAACAAGCACAACAACACTAATAAGTTGTAAAAATAAAATAATAATAAACGAAGAAGATAATAAACCAGAACTACCAGATAATCAACAACACATAATCCACAAAAACCACCAAAAGGTAGTAATGAAAATTAATTAATGGTTTTGTTAATGAAAAAAATAATGATAATAAAAATTATATTGGAATTATTAAAATTGAAAATGGTTTTATAATTATAAAATGAATTGGAAAATATATAGATTATAAATATCAATATATTAACATTTATCGTTGAGATGGCGTTGGTGAACCAACATTACCTCAAATAGATAAAAATACCGGTGAAATTAATGACTGAAAAGAACAAAAAGAACTGAATAACAGTTCCTTTTTTATATTATTAATCGCACAAATTTCATAAAATAATTAATAAAAAGATATTTGTTATTGCACTATACAACGCTGGATTAAATTTTCATACCTCAAATATTTGACTAAAAAAACTATATACTGTTTCAAAAACCTTACCAACACCACTCGCTAATTCATTAACTTGTTTAACTACCGGAATAGTATTAACAATTCAAATCACCGCACTTCTAATATGAGCACCAAAATCTCATCAACCATCTGGCATTACATATTGCACTTGTCATCATTGTTTATCAGGAAACAACCCACCATTATTAATTTCTTGTCAATTATAAATCCCAAAATTAAATCATAATATCGGTACATATCATTCTCTTTTTGTGCTTGCAATTCAAAAACATTATAACCGATTTTTTGTTTTTCAATTTTTTTATAATTTAAACCATATTTATCTTTTAAAGCATCTTCAAAAACATAACCCGAATTTGAATTAATATTATAATTATTAGCAACCGAAAAATCATAATTAAAAACACTACCATAATTATTAATCGTATAAAACCGATTTTTAAATGCTGAATATAATTTAATATCTAATTGCTTATATTTATCAGAAAAATAAAAATATCGTGGGTAAATTTTAAAACCATTATTTACTAACAAACCATATTTTTTATTATAACCTTGAACATAAGTATTATTTTCTAAATCAAAAATCGTACGTAAATAATTAGTATAAAATTTCTGTGAAATCTTAAACATACTATTTAATAATTTATCAAATTGTAATTTATCGTTAATATTTTCACTCAACAAAATATTATTAAAATTTTGTAATTTCAACGCAAAAAAGTTAACTAAAACAGTATCATATTGTAAATTATCAATATATCCATTTTCAATAAACGAACTACGATTTTGAAACACTGGCACCAATGCACTTGCAAAAAACGACTGTAAAAACTTAGATAAATCAAACTGACCGCTAAACTGTTGATAATACTTTAAATCTTTACTATTTAATGATGAATAAATTGAACCATTAAAATTAAAAACTTCACCCATTCCCATTCGCATAAAACTAAAATTAAAACTTAAATCATCATTATTAATATTATTTAACTCTAAACTACCAGAAATAATTAAATTTGCTTCATCAACAGTCAAAATCATCCGATAAATTGCTTTTTTAATATTTTTAACATCCAATTCATCAACCGTCTCAAAATCAAAAATTATCCGCTTTGTACCAACCTTATTCGGATTTTCATAATCCGCACTACCACCTTGCTGAACCCTAGTATTTTCTAGCAAAACAGAATATAAAGATAAACTAATAAATTCTTTTACGCGAGTTTGTTGATAACTATTCTTCGGCAATATAACTTCACCAGTATTTTCATTTATTGTTGGTGTTTGTGGTTGACCCTTACCATCTTAACGATAAACTTTATCATAATAATATGAATAAAATTCTTTGTTACCATTTCATTTTATAATATTTCATTTATTATTTTTTTTGAAAATACCTATATATCATTTTTTAGTATTTCCTTCTCCTAAAACACTTAAAACTTCTTTTCAATAATTTTCGTTTAACTTAACTCTTGGATAATGATTTTCCTTATAGCGGTCAACATTGTCAACAATTTTTTTAGATACATCATACATCTTATATTTAACTGCAAAAGCATAAATAAAATCAGTTAAATCATCCAAAAAATTCTCCTTTTTAACATCATAAAATTTTTCAACCATATACTGATTTTTTAAACTATGTCATTGTTGATAATAATTTAAAAATGTTTCACTAGGTTTATCATAAACAACTCCCGTAGAATAACTATCTTGTAAAAAATCCAAATACCATTTATCATTAAATTATAATTTTTTTGATGTTTTTAAAGTTGGATTAATAAAATAATTTGTCTCCGACCAATTTTCAAAAAAAACTACTGCGTAAAAACATTGTATTAATAAAATCAGTTTCATTAATACCTTTACCAGTAATTATTCTCTTGTTTAAGCGTATAATGCTCCTCATTTAAGGGTCTAAACGCCGTTAAAGTAATAAATGGAATAACCAAACCCAAAAAACTTAAAATAAATATGGCAAATAAAGATAACGATTTTTTCATAAACTTAACTCCTAACTATACAATGTTTTTGAAACAATAAACCCAACAATATATAAACTTGATATCGTTAACATTAACGGATGACTAAACAAAACTGCCATTCTGCCAAATAATCAAATCAACCAAGTATCAGAATTATATAAATCCATAATAATATTTTTTGCTGATGTAAATTGATTAATAATAACAGTAATAAAACCAGTTCCAAATATCGCAATTGCCGCCACCAATAAAACTAATTTAATCATTACTTAACACCTCTTTTAAATTTTGCTTGTTGTCTAACATTTTGACGCTTAATTTCTCGTTTAACTTGCTGCTTATTACTATTTTGATAAACATTTTTACCAACATTAATACCTTTTCGTACAGTTGACGAATATACTTGCGAAACACCATTATTAACTGTCGAACCTAAATTATTATATTGTGTTGATGTGCCGTGAATTGCATAAATCGATAACTTAATAACCATAAAAAAGATTAAAAAATAAGCAATTGACGTATTTGTCATCGGTAATTTTGTATTTCAAATTACATCAAAAATAAACAAAAATATATCAAAAACAAAACTAAAAATCTTGTCTCAATTACTATTATTATTTTCAACTAATAAATTAATCATCTTTACTATTTCCTTTCTCTTTTTTAGGTTTTAAATTCTTTTTCAAAATATCAATATCAAATAACTCCAATCGTTCTTTAACGCTTAATTTTGTGATTTCTGACCAATAATATTCTTTTTTATTAACAATTTCATCATTCTTTAAATCACGCACAAACTTTAACCATTGACTATCATACTTATTAGCGAATTCAAGGGGAATTATTATTTTAAAAAACCGAATTCCTAACCCAATATCCGACTTATGTTTTACTCTTTTACCTTCTGCTGTTCGTTCTACTGATTTTGTTTTTCAAATTTCATAATCCGTTATATCTTGAAAAATACCAATTCGCATAATAAAGAAACGATTAAAAAAATTAAACCCTTTCTTAATAACTGGTTTTTTCAATGAAATTGGAATAATAATTCCACTTGCTAACTGGCGAATATTATTTCAAATCATACCCTCACGCTGAGCAGTAAACAACGCACGATGTCCAAAATGTCTCGCTAAAACAATTCACGGTATTTTACCACTATGAACTTTTTTTTCATCGTGAGGACTAGTTCCGTCAATATATAAATAACTTTCATCAAATAAAATAACACTATCATCTAGGGGAACGGGTTTTGTTCTATCAGTAAAATCTAAATTTTTAAATGTTAAAACTTTAACCTTATCATCTTTTAACGGATAATTACTATAAATTTCATCTGTCAATAATTTCATAGTTTGCGACAAATAAGTTAAAAGTAATGTTTTACCAGTTCCTAACTTACCAATAATTACCGATAACGGATTATCTCAAACAAAATTTACTAACCCAAAAGAATTTAACTGATAAAAAATATTTTTTCACAATCATCACACAAAATAAACACACTGCAAAGCAAATAATATTCAAAATACTAAACCAACACAATACAAAGAAATTATCCAAAGTAATAAATCAATTAAACTAAACAAAAGCATTGAACCACTAATATAACAATAGTTTTTAAAGAAAAATATAAATTTTTTCATTTTACCTCCAATAGTTATTTATAATTAAACTAGTATTATTATGGTTTTCTCTCCACACAAATCAAAAAGAAATATTTTTTACAACATTATTTATATTAATAAATACTGCATTCGTAATGAAAATATATATTATATTCAAAAAAAATTTTAAAATTTTGTGGGCAGAGAAAACCATAATAATAACAAAATTTAATTATTTAAAATAACTAACTATTTTAAAAACCATTCACAAGAAAAACCAAGTTAAAAACAAAATCACAACTCAAACACCAACCATCAAAGTTAAATATTCATTTTGCGTTAAATTCCACATTGTAATACTTTCAACATTCGTTTTATCGATAAACAAAAATATATGAATAAAAAACTCTTTTAATTTAATTAAATCATTTTGCATTTTTAAAAACTCCATATTTTTTGAATAAGTTTAAAAAACATTCCAAAAAATAAAACAACAAATAACACAAAAGATATAACATATAAAAACTCAGGGGCATTTGCACCAATAATATAACTAACAAATTGAACTCAATAATCATATAAACTCATTTAATTTAAGTCTTTCAAATCATTAATTAATTCTTGTTCTTTTTCAACACTTCAATTTGTTAAATTATTATTGTTATTATTTGTTTTTACTTTTTTAGGTTCACTTGAAAATAAAGCTTTTTTCATTTTAGTAAAATAATTTTGTTTATATTGATTATATAAATTGATTAATTCTGTTCCAGTTAAATATTTTCAAATATTTCGCTTTAAATTTTCATCATATTTTACAATAGGGTAAGAATTATCATAAATCAAACCGATTGCTACTTGTTCCAAATGTTTTTCACTCGGATAAATAAACTTATTACTCAATCAAAAACCAATATGACGATTATGATTAGGTAAATTAATAAAACTTGCTTTTTCTGTTGTAAAAGGGATAAATTCCTTACTAATAAAATAATTTTCTACATTCTGATTTTTCTTAACAAAATTACTCAATTTTATCATCTCCTCGTCTTACTGGTCTTAACATTGTGCCTTTTCCTAATCCTCCAATTTTATTTTCTAACGGTAACATTTTTTTCTTTAACAACATAACTTTATATTCTTTAATTTCGCATATATGACATTGAATTATAAAAAATAAAAGAATAAATATTAAAAATAAAAATAAAGAAAAAAGTAAAATACCAACAATTATTTCTCTATTTGAAAACAAAACAAGACCTACAATAATTTCAATAAGAACAATGAAAAATTGAAAATAAACAAAACCAAAAACAAAATTCCTAATAATAAAATCTCTCTTTAATTTTTTACATTCCTTAGTTGTTTTAAATTTTATATCCATAAGATAATCTCCTAACTAAATATTTGTTTAATAAACAATGTTATAAATAATGTTTATATAATGTTTTTTAATTGTAATAAACACTGATTATTAACAATGTTATACATAATGCTAATATATTGTTTATTTAATGTTTAATAAACAATGTTAATAAACAATGTTAAATATAAAAATAATAAAAATTGGCACACTGAAAATAACTATTAAGAACTTTAATAGTAAATATAATAAGTTCATTTTTCTATTTAATAAATTCATTTTTTACAAATGTGATAGCATCTATTTTTTGATTATCATGAATGGTATCACCAATTCAAAAAATTATTTCACTAAAAATTCCTAGTGTGCCTTAACTAAGATATATAATCGATTATAATAAATATTAAAATCCTTTAACCATAACACGGAAAAAGTTTAAAATTTTAATAATACAAAATATAGCAAATGGAATTAATATAATTCACGCTTCACCTAAGAAAATCATTATCTCAGGTAAAATATTTGTTATACATTCTTTAACTTTTCATAATGCACTAGTCAAACCCGTTCAAATACCAGTCATACCCTCAGACATAGTTTTAGGTGTAGGTGCTGTTAAAAAATTAAACGCTGTTGTTAAATACATACCTAACATTATTTATTACTCTCCTTTCTTTCAATTTCTTTTTTATCTTTTTTTCTTTCCTCGAATTTGTTTAATTTTTTGGTAAATTAATAAACCAAAATAAAGAAAAATTGCTAATACAATAACAACACTAAATATTGTCGTTAATCAAGTTGGCATAATACATCTCCTCTCTAAAAATATTGCGACACGCTTCGCGTGTTCGCTACGCTCAAAATAAACTATATTGAATAAATTACCGCTAATAAATTACGCGGATAATTTATTCATTTTCTTTTACATTATTAATTACTATCTTATTTACAGTATTAATAACAATATCTTTTCCATACTTAGTTACTAAGGACCGCAAAATAAAATAATGTTTCTTTTCAATAAAAAATCAACTCCTTTCAGAATTGATTTGTTGCACTTCGATTACACGATGCCTTTCTGCATCTTCATCTAAAATTAATAAAGTATATTGTCTTTCAGTTGATTGTTGAGTAAATACTTGTTCAAATTTGGCTTCACCAAATTGAATTGAACTTCTATCATCAATCATATAAGCATCTCAATATTTACCAACTTTAACTTCTTTTGTATAAAAATTATCTGCTTTATTATCATTATTTATAAAATAACTTAATTTATATTGTTTTAAGTATTCTAACATTTTATTAATATCATAAATATTTTCACCATCAATTAATTTTCAATAGTTATTTTCATTTTCATCTTTTAATTTTATTGCAAAAGGTGTTTCATTATTGGCTCATATCGTTGAATTAATAGGTTGATTTTTAAAATCATCAATAGTTAAGATATTAATTTCTTCACCTTTATATTTTTGTACTATTTTTAAACTACCTTGTCATTGAGCAATTGTACTTTCCATATTATCAAATATGCGGGTATAACTACCATAATCACTTGGTTTAGCATTATTAGGTTTTCATCCCGTTTCTGTATCAGGAATATATGAACTATAAACATTAAAAGGAAATACCATTCAATGGCGATTATTTCTGATGTCTTCTCTTATATCCATTAAAGTATCGTGGGCTTGTGCTCTTAATTCATTCATAGCACCTGGGCTAATTCTACTCATTTATTAATCCTCCTTTATTTCTGTTCTACCTTGGATAGCATTTTGATTATTACCAGTTTCATCATATTCCATTAATTTATTATTATGTTCTATTTCTTTAGATTGCATTTTATCTTGTCATGCTTCTACTTTTTCAAAATACTTTGCTGCCTCTAATCCATCAACATCATCATATTCAGTTATTGCTCTTTCTGGTTCCATTGTTTTATTTTCTAATCTAGCAGTAATTAATTCATTTTGTCGCATTTGATCTACTAAACTAGCACTAATAAATTTAAAACTATATGGTCTTTCACCACTACCATCTCATAAACCATAATATTTTAAAACAGTATCAAACATTTTAGTATAATATTGCATACGATATGATTGTAAATATGCTTGTTTTTCTAAATCTTTTGTTTTAGTTAATAATGATTGTGTTTTATTTTGTTCACTATCTGATTTATCACCAAAAGGACTAGAAAAATGACATGCTACATATACTTGTTCAATAATTGATTTTTGATCTTGTGTATATGTTTCTAAGATTGGTGTACCTTGTACTACTTGTAAAGATTGAGATAATTGACCATCAACTGCTGATTGACCTGATTGAATAAAAATATCATCAAAAGCATCTTGTAATACTTTTTTATTACCTTTGTTATAAGCAGTCATTAAATCATCATCTAATATTCCATATCAATGCGTACGATTTGCTCATCTTTCTTTTGATTTAATATTAAAACTATCTTCTAAATCAAATTGTAATTTATAACAATTTGCCATTGTAGGTCATGGATTTAAAGTTGTTGATGTTGATAAGAATAATGGATTAGGTTCATTTATCATTTCTCAAAAAGGTACTATACCTAATTTATTTTTAAATTCTTGTACTAAAACAGGTTTAACATCATCTTTAATTTGTGTTTTACTTTGTCCAACAACTACTTCATTATTTTTAGGTCAACCTTTAATAACTATTTTATCTTTGGTACAAATTAAATTTAAAATAAAACCACTATCACTTTGATGATAATTTAATCAAATATCAGCACCTTGTTCAATTTCATTTATTTTACTTACTCGTGATGTAAAGTTAAATGGGTTAATTCATAAATCAATATTGCCATCTGATGTTTCTAACAAACCAAAAATAGTTTTACCCATTAAACTTGCTGTTAATTCATTTTTATCTAATTTTTCTTTAATTTTATAAGTTTCATATCATCAATTTAATTTATTTAAGATATCTTCTCTATGAGAATTAAATAATATATTTTTACCATTTACTAATCGCATTTGATGGCGAGCAATAATATTTGCTAAATTAATTGTTCAATCATAATTATAATATTTTAAAACACTATTAATATCATTTAAGTTTGGTAAAGTTGGATAGGTATTATTATTCATTGTTATTTTGCTCCTTTAATTTTAAAATAAGTGCATAATTAATTATATTTACAGTTAATAAACTAGGTTCATTTGACAAAACTTTTACACATACTTTAACTTTTTGATATTTTTTAATATATTCGTTATATAAACTTAATTTACATATTGCGATGTTATCTTTTTTTAATTCTTTACAAAGTCTTTTTTTAACTTGCCCACAAACTGCCATATAAGGTCTTTTTGCATTTATTACACGCTCATCATGTATTACATAAACATCTTTTTTCATTAAGTCATTCACTCCCTTTGTTGTCATAATTTATAATCTGCTGAACTATTACCTTTGGTTGAAATAAAAATGTAGCATTACCCGTATTAATAATTTTATTTGTCATTTCAAACTTACCATATTTAATTCAACTAGATTGAATATTAACTCATTCTTTTGAATCTTGATATTGCTCATTAAATAAATTTTTCCCTTGTTCTAAACTTCTTTTTTCTATTTTATCTAATAAAGAATTAATTTCTTGTTTTGTTGCCTTTTTTAAATATTGTAAAATGTTCCTTGGATCTGTTCAATTATATAATTTTTTAAATTGAGAAGTTTCTTTTTTAATAATGCCATATTTTTTTAAACCATCTTTTAATAATTCACCAATTTTAGTATCTTGTAAAGCAGCAGTTAATAATCTAATTAATTTTAACATTAAACAATTTATTAAATTTTAATTAATAAATTTACTTAATATTTTGTAAAAACATTTCTTTTGCACTTATTCAATTTAAACATGGTCGGAGTTTATCATTTATAACATTAACTACTCAATCTATTCTTTTCTGATTAACATTATTAAAATCAGTGTCCTTAGGAAAGCGTTTTCTAAATTCACGGTTAATTCTTTCAATTAAGGGTTTTTGTTTTGGTGAACCAGGGTCACAATAATAAACATTAGAACCAGTAATCTTTTCCATCTCTTCAAATTTACTAAATTCTTTTCCGCGATCTGTTATTATTCCTTTAATTTTTCCAACTAAACCATTAATTCTAACTAATTCTTCAAGTTTTTCTAAAACTTCATTAGCAGTATGATTTTCTAATTTCATAGCAAAGTATTTTTTACTTGATTGTTCTACTAAAACTAAAACAGCAGATTTATGGTCTTTTCCAATAACTGTATCCGCTTCAAGTCATCCAACATTAGATTCTTTATTTTCAATATCTCATATTGATTTAAATCTTTCATCTAATTTGCCACGATTATCAGGTCTTTTCTTTGTTCTATTTTTTCTACCACCATTTAATAAATTTTTCTTTAACAAACCCAAAAGACCTAAAAAAATTCATTTATAAAATGTTTTAACACAAGCGGGAAATTTGATACCAAACTTTATTAAAAATCGTTGAATAATTTCTGCTGGTGAATCATGATAAACATTAAATCTCAGATGAATAAAATTTAATTGTTCTTTTGTAAATGTAGGTAGTTTTTTAATACATTTTTTACGCTTTTTATAATAATCTTTTTGTGCTTCTATTGCTGTATAATCTTCTATATTTTTAAATCTTTTAATTTCTCTTTTAACAGTATTCACACTGCGATTTGTTTGTCTTGCAATTTCAGATAAATTAAGTGTACCATTTTTCTTTTTACAACTATCAGATAAAAATAAATCCTTAAATAAATTTCGTTCATCATATTTTAGATGTGTATAATCTTTCATATATTCTGTCTCCAATCTTTTTAAAATTATTTATACACTATTTTTAAAAAACTATTGACAATTATTTTTAAAGTTATACAATTAATTTATAACAAGTTGCGAATATCTGTCTCTATACTTGTTTTACAAAAAAAAGACTTGAAAAAGTCTTTTTTTAATTGTAAAATAAAAATAATAAAAATAATATTAAGTTCTTTAATACATTGTGATACGTTTTTAGTTCTTGATAGGTTTGTTATTACTCTATTATTTAACCATATTGTTTAAATAATTGCAATTTTAATATGCAAAAAGGAGTAAAATATGAAGGAATTTAATCCAAAAACAGCAAGTTTGCGAACATTTTATCGTAAAATAGATGAATTTTGGCAAAATAAATCACCGCATAAACCATATACTTTGAATGATTTAACCAATGAATTCAATCTTTCTCGCAAATGAAGATATGATACTTATGCGAGCGAAAAGATAGTTCCTTTGCTTGAAAAACAAGTTGATAGAATTGAAAGTGAAATAATTAATTTTATGATGAAATCACCTGATGGTGCTAAATTATATTGACAGCGTGCATTTAATTATAAATATTCATTACAAGAAAAAGAACTTGAAAAAGAATTAAACTTAAATAATCAACAACCAATGATTGTTAATTTACAAACAGATATTAGAGATATTAAAAATGATAATAATAAGGATGATAAGAATGCTTAATCATTTTACTTATTTGTTAGAAATTCCTTATTGGTTATTACAAAATAGTAATGTTGGTAATAAATATCCTTTTGCTAAAAAGTTTGAGTTAGTTAATGAAATTAATCAAATTGGTTCACGACATAGTGGTAAAACATTATCTAATTTAGAAATGTTTGCTGAATTAATTAAAATATCAATGTTAATAAAAGAACCTATTTTTATTTTTGCTAGTATGAAAATGAATAAAGATATTAGAGATAGTATCTTTCAAAACATATGAAATACATTAGAAAAGCATAATATTCCATTTAGTGTTAATTTAAGCACACATTCGTTTACTATTCCCAATGGGACAAAAATAGTATGTCGTGGGTTACATTCTGCTACAAAAAGAGAAAAATTAAAAGCCTTTGCTGATTTAAATAAATATAAATTAGTTATTGATTGAAGAGAAGAATGCGACCAATATAACCAAAATGATATTAATGAAATTGATTTTGCTTTAAGAGGTAGTCAAAATAAAATAACAATTAATACATGTAATCCTGAGAGTTTAAAAAGATATATTGTTGGTTATTGTAATCAATTATTACCTTTTAATGAAGAAATAATGCGTAGTAAATGAGAACAAACTGCTTATATTGAAAAATGAGATATGAAAATTATTATTCATTATACAAATTGAAGATTAAATAGTTTCTTACCAAAAGAAGAAGAAAATAAAATATTAAGATTAGAACAATTAGACCCTGAAAGAGCAAGAGTATGAAGTTGAGGATTACCAGGTAATACTAGTGGGTCAATCTTTGCAAGATATCTTGATATTATGCAAGCAACAGATATTATTCAACCAACGAAATTATTAGGTGGTGTTGACTTAGCAAACTCAACTAGCCCTAAAGGACATACAACAGCAGCAAGTTTTTGATTATATAATTCATTTGATAAAAAAGCATATAAAGTTGCTGAATATACACACTCAAATGCTACTCAACAATTTAAAGGACCATTAGAACAAGTAAAAGATATTTTAGAGTTTTACAACAATCAATTAAATCAATACTTTAATTTAATACAACAAGGTATATCAATTAATGTTGATGATAGTGCTTATGCAACATTAGAAAGTTTAAATAGAGAAAAATATAATTATACTTTTGGTCAATACATGCATTTTAAACCAGCACAAAAGCAGAAGTTTAAAATAAAACATCGTATTGAGGCATTTACAATGTTAATAAATACTAATCAATTAAAATGATTATGAGAAAAATGTCCTGTAAGTAAAAATCAATATGAATTAATTCAATGAGAAGATAAACCCGAGGCAAGAGAAGATAAAGTATTAGACTTATATGATGATACATTTGATAGTGATTTTTATGCTTTACATTTTGAATTAATTCCAATGGTTAAACATAATAGTATATGGACCTTATACTTATCCTTCAATGCCGGCTGATGTTTGATTAGCAATAAAAAATGCTAATGCAGGAACTTTATTTTGAAGAATTTGATTAAGAGTATGTTACCAAGTATGATTCGTAAATATGTTGAAGAAGGTTTAAAAAATAAAGGTATTTATTATGACAAAATATTAAAAAACTTTATAAATGCAAAAGATATTAATGATTTAAGAAAATATATTAGAAGACTTGAACAAGGTTTTTATCGTAATATTGGTCGTGATAAACGAAGAACTGTTAATCAAATTGGTACTTATAAGTGAAAACAAAATCAAGCACAACAATTTAGAAAAAAAGAAGAGAATATTTATCACAATTTTCTAAAATAAATAAACCAATACAATAAAAATAAATATTATAAAAGAATAAAAAAAATATTTTCATATATTAATTTGTGTAATGATTATTATGTTAATAGTGGTAATTTTTTGTTGAAAGATTTAATTAAAAAATATTTTAAAAATAAATTTTCAACTTTTTATTATTATTGAGCGAATAAAATTTTAATTGCATTTTGTGATTTATATTTTGAATATTGTAATAAACATGCTGGTGGTTTTTTATCTTTGTTTTATAATTTAAAAAAAGGAATTCATGGAGAAAAATTAAAAAATAAAGCACCAAAAAATTTAAAAACATTTTTTCGTTGACTTAAAAAAGATGAAAGATGATTAAAAATAAAAAATAAAATTAAAGAAATTAAAAAACAACATCCAAGATATGAAGTTAAAGAAATAGGTTTATTACAGATGGACGCTAAATATTTTGTACCAAGTAAATTTCCAGTTGATAAAAAGTATTATGTTTATGATTTTATTGATGAAAAAACAAGATTAGCATTAGGATATGTTTATGATAAATTAAATATTGATAATGCTATTGCTGCTGTTAAAAAAGCAATTAGTGATTTTAAAAATATATTTGGTGTTAAAATAACACGAATTAGAACTGATAACGGTTCTGAATTTATTAATAATTATCGGAATAATCAAAAAAATACTGTTAAAGAAACTAATTTTACTCAATTTTTAACAGATAAAAATATTTTTCATCAGACAAAACCGGTTCGTTCTCCACAGTCAAACGGTAAGATTGAAAGATTTCATCAAAATTATACTAAATTATTTGTATTTGAAGAAAAAATATTAAATGCAGTTAGTTTACAGAATAAATTAAATGATTATTATTATTTTTATAATTTTGAAAGAGTACATAAGTCTTTAAATTTTCAGACACCATTTAATTTTTTGAATAGTTTAAGTTTAATTAAATAATTTTAAATTATTAAGTTTTTGTGTTTAAACTAAATAAGTTTATTATATTTTAATTAATTAATAATATGTAAATTAACTCATAAAATATGTCATTAAAATAATAAAATATGTATTTATTAATTAAAATTTAATAAATTATTTTTTAGTGTGTTTAATTTTATATTTTTTATTTATTTTATGATATTTTTTATAATTATAAATAAATATTTTTATTATTTTTATTATTTTCTTGTAATCTTTAAAATGACTAAGTTTTTATTTTTTTTACTGGTAGTTTGATAAAACTAAAACTTAATAATAACATTCCAATGATAATACTATAAATAATTATATAAGTTAATATATTTGTATAAAAATTAATTATTATTGGAATAATAATTACACTTAGTAATAAACTAAAGATAGCATGGCCGAAGACATGTTCAATCATTAGACCTAAGGTTAAATGGTCAGTACCAACTAAACTAATTATATTATTTTTTTGAATCCGGCTTAAATGCCCAAGAAAACATCCAATTAAGATTTGACTGCCACCCAAGCCAATGGTTAAATATAAAATATGCGATAATTGAGTTTGGAAGGGAAAAAAGACAATTGTTAATCCTAATAATAATCCGATAGCAATTATAGTAATAATTGTATTCCAAATAATTTGGTGTTTAATATTATTACTGTTTATTTTCAGTAAATATCCAAATAAATAACTTATTTTTCGAATAACATATAAACTACTTATGACTATAATCATAATTGCTGTATTAGTAAAAATTAAAATAGGAAGAATGTATCCAAATACTTCATTAATACTATATAAAAAACTTGATGAATATAAATAACTTCAAAATTGTTTGTTTTTTTGAAGTATTTTTCAACTACTAGGATTAATTTTAAAAGTAATTTCTTCAGTTTGAATATCATGGTTAAAAAAAATTAAACTAAAGTTAATTAATGCTAATAAACTAAAGTATCCTTGTAAGGAAATTTTAGTTGTTAATTCTGTTAAAAAGTATTGTAGTAAAAAAGGAATTATAATTGTAACAACACTTCCTACAATAAAATAAATACTAGGGTTTGTTTTTAATTACTATAATACGACTGAATAAATACAAATTTTTTTAATTTTAATAATTATAATTACTATTGTTTTATTTTCAATAAGTAATAATCATTACTTATTATCGTGATGATACCGTCATTAAAAATATTTGTCAAATATATAATAAATGAAAATTTGTGTACATAATACCATATTTTTTTATTTTTCCTTTAATTTTATAAAAACATGCTACAATTAAATAGCAAGTGATGTTGCGAGTTATTCTAGGTTCTACTTGCAAGTTTAAATAAAGAAAAGAAACCTTGCCAGTCAATAGTCTGTGCGATACTATAAATAAAAAAGAGATTTAATATCTCTTTTTTTATTATTTTTATTATTTATTTGCTAATTCTTTTAAAGCTTCCATTAATTCTTTATGATTATAAATATCTTGTTCTCATTCATCAAATTTAGATTCCAATAATTCATAATCTTTTTTAGTCATTTTCTTTGCCATTTTTATTTATAAAACCTCATTTATAGTAAATCATCTTAATATTTACCTATATTCTTTCTATTTTTTCTCATTAATTATATAAAAAATAATTGCTTGTAAATACCTTTATTACTTGTTTTAAGGGGCATATTAATTAATAAGTGTTAAAACTTACTTTTCATATAACCTTACTTGGCCGAATATTAGGGTAATTGTGTTTTTATTGCTTTCTAAAATTATCCCAGATAAAATGCTGTTATATTCTTTTTTGTTAAATAATAGGGTAAATTTATCTCTTAGTTGTAAATTGTTTAAATTTAAAATATTGTTATCTTTTGTGATATCAAATTTTATGAGGTGTGAGTATTCACTTAACTTAAATTCTTGATTGCTAATAGTTATAATATTTTCTAAGGTAAAGTCTTTTTCTTCTAATTCATAAATTTTATTTTTAATTAAATTATTTTGTAAATTATTGTTTTTTTCATCAAAAGAGATTTCATTATTTTTTAATAAAATTGCTCTTTTATATTTGTTTGAGTTATTTTTTTGGTAAAAATCAATTCTGTTGATACTTTTTTGGTTTAATTCTTCAATTTCTATATTTGTAATACATTTAATATTATATTTTACTTTATAATTATTTAATTTGATATCTTCTTGTCCATCTTTGCAAATGTCACAATTTAAAATAAAATTTTTTAAATCAATATTAAATTTTAAAAATATATTTGTTATTTTAAATATTTTGTTAATAAATTGATAAAAATTAAATTCTTTTTCTTCATTTTCTTCAAAAAATTTAGGATTATTATTATTTTCATCATTAATTTTTTTATTAAGTTTAATAAAGGGAAGGTTGTTATAAATAATATTTATTAAAGTAAGAAAAATATATCAACTTTTATTTTTATATATGTTGTAAATTTTAAAATCAAAAATAGATTCAATATTTTTAGTAGTAAATGTATATAAATTTTCATCTTTGTTTTTTTCAATATGAGTAATAATTCCAATATATAATTGATTTTCGTTATTCAAAATACAAACAATGTCTTCAATTTCAACATTAAGATTATAATAATTATAAGCATTAAAAGTTGATAGTTGCGGGGTATAAATATCTAAAAATATCTTATAATTTTCAACAATACAATTATCTTTATAAAATAAAGATCCTTTTTCAAAATTAACTCCTAATATAATTAATTTAGTTCTATTACCTTGATAAATATTTTTATCTTTTTTAATTTCTAATTTTAATAATTCTTCTTTTGCTTCTTGTCTTGCTTTTTCTTCTGCTTCTTGTTGTGCTTTATTAATTTCAAGCACAATATTAGATAATTCATCAAGATAATCAATCATTAATTTATAATCAGGCGTTTGTAAGATTTGTGAAATAACTTCAGGATAATTTTTTACAAGTTCATCAAAAGGATTTTTTTGAACATTAATTTCTTTTGTTAATTCTGATATTTCTTCTTTTAATTCTTGGATTTGTTTTAAAATTTCTGAATTTAAAGTATTGTTTTTTAACTTATTAATAATTTCTTTTTATCTTCTCTAATTGCAATTATTTCGTCATTTCAGTGGCTTTTTGTTGAACTTCCTACACCCATTTAATTTCTCCTTTTTTCTAAATTAAAATATATTCTTCAAATTTTTTAATATTAATATTTCCAACTTGTTTGTCTTTTGAAAGGTTAGAAGAATATAAAATATGATAGTTTCCTGGTGGAATTTGAATAAAATTAGTATATTTAAAATCTTGATATTGATATATGTTGTATGATTTTTCGGTTTTTAAATCAACTTTTATAATGCTTTGAGTTTTTAATCTACTATCTATTATTATTTTTTCATTTTCATTTATTTCAGCATTAATTTTAAGTTCACTTATTACTTTACCATTAATATTTTCTAATTTTAAATATGGGTCTTTTGTGGGACCATTGATTGTTATTAGAGTATCTGATGCTAAATAACTATTATTACTAATTTTAATTTTTTCATTATATTGATTGGTATATTTAATGCGATTTAACTTAAAATAATATTTGTTATTATGCTCATTGTATATTTTTCCGCTTGTTTTATTTGGTTTAATTTCAAATAATTTATCTTCTTCTTTTTTTCAGTTAGTTAATTGTTCTAAAATAAAATCAACCTCTAAATCATTATTATTATTTAATTCTGTTTTAATGATACTTTTAATAATTACTTCACAATAATATTCCAATTTTGTTTTTTCATTTATTCAAAAACTATAAAATAATAAAAAGGGGGAAGATTTATTATCTAAATTAATATTTAATTTATTAATAAAATCATTAAATTTACCATAGGGATTTGGGCCTATAAATAATAATTTAAAATTTATTTGATTTAAAGAATGCTTACAATTATTTAAAATAAAATTATTATCGATGTTTAAATAATTATTATCAAAATTAATATTTAATCCATTAAATGATAAAATAATGATATTATCTAAATCACATAAATTAATTAAATTATCTTTACTATTACTAATTTTAAAAGTTCTAAATGGTAAATTATACATATTTTCTCCCTATACTCTATTATTTCATTGCCCTATATATTCGAGTATTTTTTCAGCTCGTTCTTTATCATTTTCTCCTTCAATAATAATTGTTGGTTTAAATTCATTTTTATTTTCAATTTTATTATAGTTATTAGTTTGGTTTTCTTGGTTAATGTTTTGTGGTGGTTTATTAAATTTATTATATAATCATACCCCGCCAGCAGCTAAGGCAGACAAACTAACTAAAACACCATAAAGAATTGGGTGCTTTGCCATTCCTAATAAAAGTGTTTTTAATGAACTAATAACATTTATTATTTTTCCAATTGTGTAAACAACAGCTCCCAAACTTGCTGATATTCCTAAAATAATAAAAATAGTTTTTTTGGTTGTATCATTAAACATATTAAAAAAATTTGTTATTCCTTTAATAATTGGTATTAAACTGACTTCTAAAAAAGAAACCAAAGACTCAAACACGGGTAATAGGGCGGATGCTAAATTCATTTTTGTAATATTAACAACATGTTTAAATTCATTTCATTTTTTGTTTAATAGTGTTGTTTTCTCAACATTTTCATTTGAAACAATGCCTAAATCTTTAATGTTGCTTGTCATTTTTTTAATTTCTTCATCTGATAAGGCAAGCATTGGAATAAGGTTTTTTCCTAACTTAGAACCAAAAACATCCATTATTAAATTATTTTTTTCAGTTTCATCACTTATTTGTTCTAATGATTTTTTTAATTCTAAAAAAATAGTTCCCGTATCTTTTAAAGAACCCTCATTATTTTTAATATTAATTCCTAATTTATTAAAAGCTTCTGTTGTTTCATTTGATATTCCATAAGAAATAGCACTAATACCTTGTCGTAATTTTTTAAAACTCTTTTCTAATTCTTCGCTAGTAATTCCAGTTCTTTTTGCAATATAACGAAATATTTGTAAGTTTTCTGCTGTGATACCGATTTCTTTTGATGTTTTTTTAAGCTCACCAGCATATTTGGCGGTATCAACAGTTATTTTTGTTAAAATTCCTTTGATTGCTAAAATGGGTATTGTAATATGTGTGCTTAATTTTTTTCCGATTTCTTGACACTTTGTTCCAAATTCTTCAAATTTTTTAAAGGGAATATTTTTTATTTCTTGGGCGGTATTTTTTAATTTTTCATTAAAGTTGTTTAAACTGCGATTAGATGCATCAATATTTATTTTTGTATATTCATATTCTTTATTTAATTTATTTTGTTTTTGTATTAATTTTTCTCTTTCGGCAGTATCGTTTGTTTTTGATAATGCTTCTTGTGTTTCTAAAATGGTTTTATTTAATTGATTATATTTTTCAATTAAAAGTTCTTTTTTTTCTGAAATATTATCAATGATATTTTTATATTCATTAAATTTTTCATTTAAAATATCAATTTCATCACCGTTTTTAAATTTTAAATTATTATCAAAATTTTTTAATTTAGATCCTGATAGTTTTATGTTATCGGCTATTTTTTTAAAATTGTTATTTAATTCTAAAACATTACTATCAAGAGTTATGCTCATTCCTTTAATTTCTTTTGCCATAATTAACTATTCCTTTAAAAAAATTTATTAATATCTTGTTGTGTTGCTAATCTTTTGTTTTGATTGTTATAAATTTCTATAATTTCTATTAATGTTTTTAATTTAATATATTTGCTGTCTATAATTGAAAACCCTAAATGACTAAGTCATAGTAATAAGTTAGGAGTAAATTTATTAAATTTATAATCTACTTTTTTGTTAATTCGCCGTATTCCTGTAAATTTTCGTCATTAACACTAGCACCTACAAATTCCATTATTAAGTTATTAATTTCATTAACATTTTCGGTAATTTCTTTAAATGTAATTTTTTGACAAAATTCCTTAAAATCTTTAAATTGATTTTCATCAGCTGCTTTTGTAAAAGAAAATAATAATTTTAAAATAAATGAAAATTCATATTTGTCTTTTTCTAATTTATTTAACAATTCTCCGTATGAACCAAATAAATCCTCATAAATAATTAATGCATAAGTGCTTATATTAACTTTTAATTTTAAACTTTCTAAATATCTATTCATTTTCGTTTTTTTCTTCTTTTTCTAATTTTGGAACTTGAGAAAAGTAGTTATTATAATTATTTTCATTAGCTTTTTTTGTTGTTTTAATTTTAATAACATTATCTTCAATTCGTGGTAAGGCGTTTAATTCAAAAGTATAAGTATCTGGGTTTACATTTTCGGTTTGAGTATTATGAGTTTGGTTGGGGCGTTTTAAATTAACTCTTAAAAGCCAAATTCTTTTTTCTTCTAAATCACCCTTGATTTCAAACCCCAAAGCAATTTCACTCTTTAAACTAGTTGATTTTTCAATATAATTTCCATTTTTATCTTTTTCAATTCCTAAAATTTCTTGTTCAAAATCATCAGATGGTTTTGCTATTGTTAAACTACCACTATAGCCTTGAAAAGAATGTGAAATATAGTATGGTTTATTATCAGCATAAAAGGTATTAGTGTTTTCACTAACATTTAAACTTAAATTTACTGCTCCTAATATTTTTTGTGGGATTGCATATTCTGTTTTGTTTGTTGTTTGATTGTATTTTAATTTTGCATAATGAACATTTTCTAGTCCAAATTCAATAATGTTTTTATTCATTTGTATTTTCTCCTTTTATCTTTTTAGCAACAAAAATATTTCATAAATTACAATATATAAATTTTGTTCGTATAAATAAAACTCTTGTGCTAATTGATAATTTATTTTTTTATTTATTAATTCATTTTCTAGTTTTTCAATTTCATTAAAATTAATTTCATTTTTAAAATTAAAGCAAATTTGGAATGTTTGTCTTATAAAATTATTAATATTATCTGATGAAAAAAAGGTATTATCATTAATTCTATAAAAAGTTATATTATTTTCAATGTTATTGAAATTATCTTCATTAAAATTAAAAAATGTATATTTAATCTTTTTAGTTGGATAAAGTTTTTTTAATAATTCAATAATTAAATTAATATTTTGCTCTCTTTTATTATTAATAATCATCTTAACTAATATTTTAAAATAGTTTCTATTTTTTTAATATATTCATCAATATACTTATTATAAGCATTTCGTAAAAATGGGCGAGGATTAATTTTTTCATTATTTCAATGATTAATATATCCATATTCTAATAAGTGGATTATTTGATATTGTTTAGTGGCATAAATTACACCAATTATTTTATCTTTGGTTAATTTTATTTTAAAAACAAAATAATCTTTTAAATGTCTTCTTTTTGTTAAATGTTTATTGCTAATAGGGCAAGTAATTTTAATTTCTGCCAATATTTTTTCACCTACATTTTTAATTTCTGCTTTTATTTGTTCTTGGATATCATAAGTATATTGTTGGATTGAGTCTGCAACAAAATCAAATATATCAACTACTGAATTACTTTTTTTCATTTTTAACACCTTATCTTAAACTTAAAAATAGTTCTAAAAATCCATCTTGTCTGTCATAAGTTCTAATAATTTCATATTCTTGTCAATTATTTTGATATTTATAATCAATTAAAATAAATTTTTCATTATCATACATATATTTATCTATAAGTAATTTTATTTCTAATTTTATGCCCGCCATTCTAGCGGTGTAAAAATCATTAGCATAAATTGATTTAATATCACAAAATACTTGTTTTTTATTTTTAGTTATTTTTTTTTATGACTTAATGGATTTTCGTCATCTTCTTTATCAATTAGAAAAGCATAATCATTTAATAAAATTAAATTATCTTTCAATTTTATTTTTTTCTAGTTTTTTAATATCTTTTAATTTCTTTTTTAATTCTGTGAGTTCTTTTTCTAATTGATATATCGTTGTTTGCGGATAATTAGCATATTTATACATTAATTGTTGAATATTATAGTTAAGAATAGTATAAAATTTTTCTCCAATTAATTCACGCCCTAAATTTTCCTTAACATAAATAGAAATAATATTTTTTATTTGTTCATCATTTGCTTCCTCAATAATTTTAAAAGGAAGACCTGAATTTATTAAAATATTTTTTGATGATTGAATTAAAGTTACTCGGATAAATAAACTTATTACTCAATCAAAAACCAATATGACGATTATGATTAGGTAAATTTATAAATGAAGCTTTATCTGTTCTAAAAACTATAAATTCTCTTCGAATAAAGCAATTTTCTACGTTAATATTCTTCTTATAACTTGGTTTCTGATACATTACTCAAATCAACTCGCTTTCGGTTACACTGCATTGAACAAACATTTAACTTAAAATACAAACTACCAACAATTTTTTTATTCAAAATAGAATGACAAATTTGACATTTACGTTTTAAAAAAAATATTCAAATTCCTAACATAATTAATCACACTCCTTTTTTTAATAAACATTGTTATATTTAATGTTTATCTATTGTTTATTTAATGTTTATATATTGTTTATCTATAGTTTATTTATTGCTTAATAAACATTGTTATATTTAATGTTTATCTATTGTTTATTTAATGTTTATATATTGTTTATCTATAGTTTATTTATTGCTTAATAAACATTGTTATATTTAATGTTTATCTATTGTTTATTTAATGTTTATATATTGTTTATCTATAGTTTATTTATTGCTTAATAAACATTGTTATATTTAATGTTTATCTATTGTTTATTTAATGTTTAATAAACATTGTTAATAAACATTGTAAGCATTATTAAAAATATAAAATAGTAAAAATTGGCACACTGAAAATAACTATTAACAAGTTTAATAAAAGAAATATAAAATTAAAATTAATAAATCAAATAACATAACTAGTGTGCCATAGATGAGTTATCCATCTTGTTATATTAGAATTATTTAATTTTACTAAAAAAGATTTTTAAATACCCAGTTTTTCAATCAACATCTATCCTTGAATTTTCCAAATTATTATAAAGTCAAATTTTTTCTTTGTTTATATACTTAATTTGATTTAATAAAACTTTGTGATTTTCACAAGTTCATAAAATTTTATTTGTTTCAAATTCTTCGGTGATAAATGATGATAATTTATAACAATTAATAACATCACATATTTTTTGTTGTTTAATAATTTTCATTTTTATAAATCAAATTTAATATTGACTATAATAAATATCTTCAAATCATTCTGTTTTTTCGCGATGTTTAACTTTATGAATTCGCTTTGGCATTCCGCACTTACTGCATCTAATCATAATATTGATTTTTTCCATTTTTAGTTTTTCCAATCTAATATTTAACGATTGATTTATTAATATAACTAATTGATTCAAAACAAGGACAACACCTTTACTAAGTAGATATATGGATTATTTAATAATTTCTTAATTTAATATGGTTTTTTTCAGAAAGGAAACAACTTTTTTATTATTTTAAAAATTATAAATATTTAAAGATGCTGTCCTTGTTTTGAATCAATTAGTTATTTTAGGTTTTTTCAAATAAAAAAACCATTTTAGTAAATGGTTTAATTATTCTTATTTAATTTCTTTATATTTTTATACCCTACTTTTTTTATACTACCAAAAAGCGGAAAGAACGACGTTACCAAAAAAACTTAATAATAAAAAAGTAAAACCCAAACCATTACCACAAATTTTAATTGAAAAATATCGTACTGAAGGAAAAAGGTTGTTGACGGCTTTTTAGTTGAAAGAACTAATAATGAAGAGAATGAAACAACAAATAGTAACGATAAAGTGGTGAGGAATTAACAATGGGTAATAAAAAAATATCAACCAACAGCCGACTTAATTCGTAAATATTTTGAAACAAGCACAACGTCAACAAGAGTTAGCACTTCGTGATTTACAACAAATTAGATTAAATGAATTAAAAAAACGAGAAGAATATTTAGCAACATTATCAAAACCAGTTAAATTACCAAAGATAAATAAAAAAATATTAAATAGTGAGGTTGTTGGGTTAGAATTACAAGTAAAACCAATTTTTAAAAATAGAAATGACATTAATAATATTTCATCAACAGAAGATAACTACGGTACTATTTTTATGCGAGAAATTGGTCAAGCATTGTTATATGAATATAATATGTATCATCAACCACCAGAACAAGAATCTTCGCCGCTATCAACCGAAAAATCAATAAAAAGTAAAAGACAGCGTGATTTTCATAAAAAAGGCCCAAAATCACGCTGATAATCCTTAAATTAAATAAAAAAGAAATATGATTATAAATAATTTATTATAAAAAGAAAAGTTTTTAGCAAAAAAAATTAAAAAAGTGCAAAAATTTTATATAATATAGATAGGTATCAAAAAACGAGAAAATAGATAAAAGAGGAATAGAAAATGGCAAAAGAAAAAGACTCAGAATCTGTCGTAACTTCTCGTGTCAATTATGGAAACATTATTGATTCTGATCGAGATACAACAGAACTAATGGATAAAAAATTAACGCCAGCAACAATTAAGGTTTTATTAGGGCAATTAGATGAAAATAGTGCCGAATACCAAATGTTAAAACAAAAAATATGTTAATGAAGTTGTTGGAACCAAAAAAACAGGTGTCATTCGTTTAAAGGATAAAAAAAGAAATACTTGAGAAGAGCAAAGAGCTAAAAGTAAATTTATTGATTATAGTTATCGAGTTGAAAAAGAAATTCCTGTTTTGCAAAGATTAAAAAATCATAAAGCAAAACAAGCAGCTAGTAAGAAAGTAGGGGCAAAATCAAAATCTTTCTTACCACAACCTTCACCAATAATGTCATTATCAGAAGAAATAACAACTATTACTAAGCAAACAAGTATGCCAAAGAAAATGTCTGTTAAAAATTCCAATTCTAAAATAGAAAATTTAATGAAACCACCATCAAAAGATAGTGAGCACATTAATGACCAGTTTACTACTTTCTCAACCTGAAATCATTTTGATGCTAATCAGGTTAAAAATAAATTAGAATTATCAAATTCTTTCGAAGATGAACCAAAAACAATTATTCGTCGAAAAGAAACAGAAGAAGTAACAACAATTCGTCGTGATTTACGACCAATCTTGGCGCAACAAATTTCTCAAATTAAACGAAATGGTTTATCAATTGTTGATTTTGTTGTTGACCCAAATGATAAAATTGAAATTGAAAAAGGAGATGAAGAAATTCTTGTTCGTTTAATTAAACAATCACCAGTTGAAATTAGTTTAAATGAATTTGCTGAAAGAGATATTGCTCCACCAAAACCAAAACCAGTTAAAATAATTCGAACAGCAGAAGATCCATTATCAATTGAAGAACGATTAATTTTACGGTTAGAAAATAAAAGTCGCTTTCATAATAAATTAACTGATGCCGAGCAAACCCAATTAGAACAGTTAAAAACAACTTTTGCAGCAAAACTAAACTATAAACAAATAAAAAAAGATCGGCAAACTGCAAAAGCAAAGAAAGCTATTAATAATCAGTCAAACCAAGTAACCATTGATGAGCAAGAATTTTTGTTTGATGAAGATCTTTATAAAAAAACAAATTATAATCATCGTTATGATGAAACAAAACGACCAAATATTGAAGAACGATTAGTTTATGAGCAAAAAATGACGGAATATTTATTTGAAGTTCGCCGCCAATATGAACAAGGATATAACCGGCAAATTTCTCAAGAATTAGCTGATTTTAATCGGGCTATTAATTTATCACGAGCAATTAAAGCTAATGATGAAGAATTAAACGATG